>NZ_CVPE01000002.1 GCF_001049895.1 Rubeoparvulum massiliense | reverse complement strand
GCGTTACTTGTCCTTTAGGGCAAAGAACGACGGTTCGCATATATCATTTATTTATCTCGCGCTCCTGCAACCGGAGGTTGCGGTGTCGCGCTACGATAAAAGAAATGATATATTGCTCACAGAGCATAAAAACCTGTTGGTAATGCTCTGTAGTTTTTATCGGCGTTGCAACAGGATGTTGCGATTGTAGCCGATGTTCTTGTGTTGCCGTTTATCGCGGCGACAAAACTTATCTTACCATCCACAAGTAGCGAAGTCAATATCTTTTTCGTTTGAAAAATTTGTATGATGCTTGGTGGGTGGCTAGAGGAGCGAGCATATCCATTATACTCAATTGTAGGGCTGTTTTCTAGCTGTTCTTCAACGTTTACTAGCACGTAGCTTACGGAAGAAATTCTTTAAGAGTTGGGTACATTCTTGCTGTAAGACATTAGAAGTAACTTGAACCTGATGATTAAAGCGCTCATCTTGTAACAAGTTGTAAAGCGTACCTGCGCACCCTGCCTTGGGGTCTCCAGTTCCATAAACAACACGAGGAATGCGCGCCTGCAATATTGCTCCTGCACACATCGGACATGGTTCAAGGGTAACATAAAGGGTGGTATCTGGTAGCCGCCAGCCTCCTAATGTACGACTTGCATCGGAAATGGCCATGATTTCTGCATGGGCCAAAGCATCCTTGTCGATCTCTCGACGATTATATCCACGCCCAATTACCTGCTGATCCTTGACAAGGATCGCACCGATCGGTACTTCTCCAAGCTCTTCTGCTTTCATTGCTTCTTGAATGGCTAGACGCATCCATTGCTCATCAGTATACGGAATGATTCGATACACCTCCAAGAATAGAAACCGTCATAATCCATAATGGCGTCCCAGAGAGGATTCGAACCTCCGACCCACAGTTTAGGAAACTGTTGCTCTATCCTGCTGAGCTACTGGGACATATGCTCGTGTACCTACATGATTGTAACCGATTATGCCCTATTTTTCAACACTGCCAGTATTGGCTTAGGAGGATGTTAAAGGGTAAAAAACCCTTTAACGTCCGAGCGTTAATGCCATCACTGCCTTGATTGTATGCATACGGTTTTCTGCTTCATCAAAAACAACAGAATGCTTACTCCGAAATACTTCATCGGTCACTTCCATTTCTGTTAAGCCAAATTGGTCAAAGATTTTTTTCCCCACATCTGTATTTAAGTCATGAAATGCAGGAAGACAATGGAGAAAAATCGTATAGGGATTCGCTGTGGCTTCCATCAATTCACCATTCACCTGATATGGCTGGAGAAGCTGTATTCTCTCGGCAAAAAGGTCTTCTTCACCCATGGAAACCCATACATCTGTATAGATAGCGTCCGCTCCATGCACTGCTTTCTTTACATCATCTGTAATGATGATGCTTCCTTGATTCTCTCTTGCCACTTCCTGAGCATATTCAACTAACGCTTGCTCTGGGAATAAGGATGACGGTGAGGCGATGGTAAAATGAAGACCCATTTTTGCAGAACCAATAAGCAAGCTGTTCGCCACATTGTTGCGTCCATCTCCAACATAAACCAGCTTTACCCCTTTTAATTTACCAAGCTGCTCTTCGATGGTAAGAAAATCTGCAAGCACCTGAGTAGGATGACACCGATCCGTTAAGCCATTCCAGACAGGCACACCAGCATGCTCTGCTAACAGCTCCACGGTTTCGTGGGAAAAACCACGAAATTGAATTCCATCAAACATCCTACCCAATACCTTAGCAGTATCCTCCACAGATTCTTTTTTACCAAATTGAATATCATCCTTGCCTAGATATTCAGGATGAGCCCCTAAATCCACACATGCAACAGTAAAGGCTGTTCTGGTACGTGTGGAAGGCTTTTCGAAGATTAATGCAATATTCTTACCCTCTAACTGACGATGAGGAATACCGAGCATCTTCATTTGTTTGAATTGCTTGGCAGTTGTTAATAGTAAGGTAATTTCACTTGGCGTAAAGTCCTGAAGGGTCAAAAAGCTACGAGATTGTATTCCTCTAGTCATTTGCGAATCCCCTTTCTTATCACTATTTTGATGTGATGATCGTGATAATCCTCTCCTATTAAGAGAAAAACGAAGAGGAAAACCGACGGGAAACATGAGCCCGCTGGTTTTCCCTTTCAGTTTCTTACCTAACTATTTGATTTGGTCTTTGCCACCCATATAGGGACGTAGCACTTCTGGAATGAGAATTGAGCCATCCTCTTGCTGATAGTTCTCAATAATTGCTGCCACTGTACGGCCAATAGCAAGACCAGAGCCATTGATTGTATGCACAAATTCTGGCTTATCCTTGGGTGCTCGACGAAAACGAATTCCGGCGCGCCGAGCTTGGAAGTCCTCGAAATTACTACAGCTAGAAATCTCACGATAGGTATTATAGCTTGGTAGCCATACCTCTAGATCATATTTCTTCGCAGCTGTAAATCCTAAATCAGCTGTACACATACTCATCACACGATATGGTAGACCCAATAACTGAAGTACACGTTCAGCATCATTAACCAATTTTTCTAACTCATCATAGGAATCTTCAGGTCGCACAAATTTAACAAGTTCCACTTTATTAAACTGATGCTGACGAATGAGCCCACGTGTATCACGGCCGGCTGAACCTGCTTCTGAACGGAAGCAACCGCTGAAGGCAGCATATTTTATGGGCAACTGATCATTGCTTAGAATCTCATCCCGATGGTAATTGGTAACGGGGACTTCTGCAGTTGGGATTAAGAAATAATCTGTATCTGCTACCTTAAATGCATCCTCTTCAAATTTGGGCAATTGGCCTGTTCCAGTCATACTTTGACGATTTACCATGTAAGGAGGTAGCATCTCTTTGTAACCATGGTTCTCCGTGTGTAGGTCAAGCATAAAGTTAATACAAGCTCGCTCCAATCTTGCACCCAAGCCTTTATAAAAAACGAATCGGCTACCTGTCACCTTACCAGCTGCTTCAAAATCTAGAATATCTAATTGATCCGCAATTTCCCAATGGGGTTTTGGTTCAAAGTTAAAGGTAGGCTTTTCTCCCCAAAAACGTACAGGAATATTATCATCCTCTGATGCTCCATTGGGTACCGATTCATGAGGGATATTAGGGATGGATAGGAGAATCAATTCAATCTCTTCATCCAGTTGACGAATCTGCTCATCATATTCCTTGATTTGGTCCCCTACTTCACGCATTTCTTCAATCAATGCTGTGGCGTCCTCTTGGTTCCGTTTGCGACGAGAAACCTCTTCCGAGACTTGATTGCGTTTGCTTTTTAGCTGTTCAACTTCTTGTACGAGCTTCCGCCATACCTCATCTTTTTCCGTAAATTGATCCAGGGCGCTTAAATCCTCACCTCGATTGACCAAACGTTTTCTAATCTCAGTAAAATCACGACGTAATCGTTTTACATCTAACATGTTGGCTCCTCCTTTTCATCATAATAAAAAACTCGTCCCTATTTAGTAGGGACGAGTTATAACCCGCGTTGCCACCCAGATTGCTTAGTCCATAGACAGTTCTTAGGAATACTAAGCCTCTTTCATCTTCTTAACGGAAGAATCCGTGTGTCTGTACTAAACCAAGTGTTCCAAACACCGCTCAGGAAAGGATTCACTAGTTCTTCTGACCAGTTTCCACCAACCACTGGCTCTCTATCCAAAAGAGTGCTAGCTACTATATTCCGTCATCGCTTTATCCTATTCTTTGATAGGATTGTACATCATTCTTTATGGTTATGCAAGTTCCTTATTAACACGTTTTACCATTTGGACAAAATATTCATGGAAACGTGGATCATCAGTTAACTCTGGATGGAATGCCGCAACCAATAAGCGTCCTTCCTCAGCAGCCACGATCTTATTATCAAACTTGGCTAATACATTGGCCTCATTACCTACGGAGATAATATAAGGTGCACGAATAAAGACAGCTTGAAAATCATCAGCGATGCCTTGAATGGCTAGTTTAACCTCAAAGCTTTCCTTTTGACGGCCAAAACCATTACGTGCTACATAGGTATCCATTAATCCGAGATGAACCCAATCCTGACCTTCAATCTCCTTAGCTAATAAGATTAATCCTGCACAGGTACCAAAGATCGGATGACCTTCTTCATAAAATTGAGTAATTGCCTTATCAAATCCATAGAGCTTAATTAACTTACCAATGGTGGTGCTTTCCCCGCCAGGGATAATCAAGCCCTCTACATTAGCAAGCTCTTCCACCCTTTTAATTGGTACACCTTTAGCTCCAGCTTGATTCAGCATTTCAATATGTTCAGATACTGCACCTTGCAGCGCTAATACACCAATTTTAACCCTGTCCATTACCAGCCACGCTCCTGCATCCGTTCACTTTGACTTAGTAAGGAGATATCGATTCCTTTCATCGCGGAGCCTAAGTTTTTAGAAAGGTTGGCGATCAATTCATAATCTTCATAGTAAGTAGTTGCTTGAACGATGGCACGAGCGAATTTTTCTGGGTTTTCTGATTTGAAGATACCAGAACCAACAAAGACACCATCAGCACCTAATTGCATCATCAAAGCAGCATCGGCAGGAGTTGCAACGCCGCCAGCTGCAAAGTTAACAACTGGTAGAGCTCCTTTGTCATGAATTTGGAGTAACAATTCGTAGGGAGCTCCGAGATTCTTCGCTTCAGTCATTAGTTCGTCACGAGACATACCAACGACCTTACGAATTTGTGATTGAACCATGCGCATATGACGAACAGCTTCAACGATATTACCAGTACCTGGTTCACCTTTGGTCCGAATCATGGATGCGCCTTCACCGATCCGGCGTAATGCTTCACCAAGATTACGTGCACCACAGACAAAAGGTACTGTGAATTGAGATTTATCGATATGGAATTCTTCGTCAGCAGGTGTTAGCACTTCACTTTCATCGATATAGTCAACACCCATGGATTCAAGTACACGTGCTTCTACAAAGTGGCCGATCCGTGCCTTGGCCATTACTGGGATGGAGACAGCATTCATTACTTGTTCCACGATAGTTGGATCAGCCATCCGAGCTACACCGCCAGCTTTACGAATATCAGCTGGAACCCGCTCCAATGCCATTACTGCTACTGCACCTGCTGCTTCAGCGATCTTTGCTTGCTCAGCATTAACAACGTCCATAATGACGCCGCCCTTTTGCATTTCAGCCATTCCACGTTTTACCCGTTCTGTTCCTTGTTCCGTCATGATAATTCCTCCTATTCGCAATTGGTATTAATCTCTTTGACGCTGAAGAGAGAAAATCTGAAGCCAATGATTACTTTCACCCAATAATTAGGAATAATTGCATGAATCATAGAAAGCTAAGTAATCAAATACTTCTTTTAGAATGAATTGTACTAGAAAGAGTTCATAAAAACAATCTTACCACATTGGCGAATTCGTGCTAACCACCCGTGAACCGGAACCCAAAATTCAGTGGAATATTTTATCAACATAGGTACGGGATCGTTTACCAGATTTATCTTCTCTTTCAACGGCAGGTTATCAATTCCATCTCATTTGCAAAGAAAAGGGAGAGCTCCCTTTTATTCAGCGTTTTTCTTGCTTTGATATCGACCCTGAGGGAGGGTGCTCTCCACTTGTACTCAGGTATAGCTATCTGATCCTATTCGTTCCTATCCATCTCCAAACTTACCCCTACATCAATCCACTAATCACGAACTGAGACTTTTTCAATTCCAGGAGAGTTACATGCTGCAAGTAATGCAGTGTAGTCAATTTCAAATGGAATAATATCACCAACACGATAAATCTTATCGCAATCTTCAATATCAATAATGGTATGGTCACTGGTTTGACCAAGGATACTAATCTTTTGGTCAATTGGCCAGATGTTAGCATAAGGGATATCTTGTGCACCGAATGCGAGCAATGCACGTTTGCGTGGTCCACGGTCATCAAAATGCTTCGATTGTAAGAATGCGTCCACACCTAACTTACCGAAAGGAACAGTGGGCTTCGTATTACACTCAATGATCTCTGCTTTATAGATATAGAGATCAGATACATAGCGATTAACATCCATGGATGAATGATAGTATTCATCTAGATATTTACCGTCAACATATTCAATACCATATTGATGCAAACCACCGATACGTAGATGATTTAAGCCTGCTGGCCAAATTCCCTTATCGATTAAGTGGTAGCTTGTGCAGTTTCCTGCAGATAGATATTCAAAGTGTGTATGCAACTCATCTTCCAAACGTTTTGCAAGCTGAAGGAAGAGGTTACCATTTTCAACCGTTGGCATTGCCGTTCCATAGCAATTGAAGTTGGTGCCTAACCCATAAATTTTAATGTTTGGTAGAGTTAGTACTTCACGTAGTACATCACGAATTTCATCGTAGTTTTGGAACCAGATACCTTCACGAATATCTCCCATATCAACCATGAAGATGATTTCATGTACTTTATTTTGGCGAACAGCTTCTTTAGAAAGTGCACGAATCACTTCAATTTCAGAGTTCAAAGAAATATCAGCATAACGAACAGCATCATCAATTTCACTCATACAAGGACTACGAAGCAAGCATTTTTTGCATGGTAGATCTTTGATTTTCTTTAGATTGTATACACGAGATTCGGCAACCGTATCAATACCACCCTTAACTAAGGCTTCTGCAGTATCATAGTTACCGTTAAATACCTTATTAACACCCATAACTTTAACGCCGAGTTTTGCTAGGCTTTTTACTTCAACAGCAGCATTGTAAGCCATTTTTCGTACATTAATCTCTAAGCGTGGATACCCCATGATTACTCCTCCTTAGCAGCTGTAGCAGGTTGAGCAGCTTGTCTCTTTTTCGCACGTTTATAAAGAATGTCAGCAACAAGAGCACCGATAATTAAACCGCCAGCTAATTCAGATTCATAAACGAAGATATTCCCCATATCCAATTCTGCAGGTGGGATGAAGATTAGAATTACAGCAAATAGAACCGAAATGAAGCCTAGTGCTGGTAAAATGATTGGCAATACCTTACCAGGAATCATAAATGCGCGATGTACATCAGGTTGATCCTTACGTAATTTATAGTAAGCGATAAACATCAGCATATAAGGTACAAAATAAGTGAGTGTTGTTAATGCAGTTAATGTCCAGTATGCTGCTTCAACACTAGGTGAGATGAAGTTCATAACGCAGAACATTGTTGTAATAACCGCTTGGATGATCAAAGCGAAAGCAGGTGCGCCTGCAGCGTTCGTTTCACTAATCTTCTTACCAAGGATGTTACCATCTTTAGCAGCTACGTTGAGCATATAGATTGGTCCAACCATCCAAGAGTTTACTTGTCCAAGAGCACCGAGACCCATACAAATACCTACGACTGGAAGAAGCCATGGTGCACCTAATTCTTCCCCTGCTGCACCCATCGCTTGCATGAAGCCTGCTACGATGTTTGCATCACTTGCAGGGAACAATACGTTAATGGAAATGGTACCTAAAATGTAGATTGCAACGATAACAATACCAGAGATAAGAATAGCACGTGGGAAATCTTTACCTGGGTTACGAGTATGACCAGCAATCATTGCAGATACTTCCAAACCAGCAAATGCGAACATCATGGATGAACAGAATACGATGGTATCCCAGTGTGCTAAGTCTGGTAACCAATTAGCTGCAGTAAATGTATAATCAGTCATCATTGGACGGCCAGTAACAAGCCATACAACAGCTAGTAATACTAGGATAATTGATGGAACGAAAACCCCGAGGATGGCACCCCAGTTATTGATCCGTTTGGTCCAATCCATCCCTTTAATATTTAACCAAGTTAACACCCACATCATGAGGGCAGAAGCGATACCGATAAAGACCTTATTATCCGCTAGTGCCGGGTCAATAATATACGCGATGGTTACAAAGAAGAAAGATAGCATGACAGGGAAGAAGGTTACACAGCAAATGATAAATAGGAAGGCTACAATCCAACCGACCCGAGGGCCAAATGCTTCTGCAACCCAAACAAAAATACCACCATCTTTTGGCCAACCAGTTGCTAACTCACCGCACACCATTCCTAGTGGAACGAAGAAGCAGAATGCTGCAATGATCCACAAAAGAATGGATGAAGCTCCATAAGGAGCAACGTTCGGGATTTGACGCAAACTCAGGATGGCTACAACGTTCATGAGCACTATATCCTTAACGCCCATTAATTTGTCGTTACTCACAAAAATCATCCCTTCTTGGGTGGGCCTATCAGCTTATGCTGATAGGCCATACCGAAATATAAAGATTAATAGATATCATAACCTACCATATCTTCGTAAGTATCTTGACGACGGATTAATTCAACATTTCCTTCTTTAGTAATCATGAGCACTGCAGTACGTGGACGATTGTTGTACACGGTTTGACTTTCGATGGAATAGGCACCAGCATCAAGGAAGACTACTGTATCGCCAACTTCTGTTTTTGGTGGTAATAGATAGAATTCTCCATCAACACCTTGATGGAAGTAGTCACCGCCATCACAGAGAGGACCAGCGATTTTAACCCATTCATCATGTTTTTGATCCATCTTGCTAGCATTCAATACATGGAAATACCAGCCAAAGTGTAAGCTATCGCCAATTACGCTATAACCAGCATCGACGAATTTCCATTCAACGAGGTCTTGTACGTTACCTTCAACATCATAGTTAGTCTTTGTTTTTTCGCAGCTTACTGTTGTTAGCATGATACAAGCACTACTTGGAACTTTCCGTCCTGGTTCGATACAGATTTGAATATCTTTACGCCATTTATGAACTTCTTCCACAATGGCTTTAGCAAAATCGTCAGAATCAATACCACCGTAGAGATAGTCTTCCATTGGATCTCCATCATCGTAACGATAAGGAACTGGAATACCGCCACCTACGTTGATCAGTTCAAATTCTTGGCCGAAAATCTTTTCAAGTCTCATGGATTCTTCAACCATTACGCGGGTAGCTTTTTGGAATGGTTCTGCTTCTGGCACTTGGTCACCAACGTGCATGTGCAAGCCACGAGCATGAACATGAGGCATTTCTTTAATACGACGAAGCATTTTTTCTGCATCTTCACGGTCGATACCAGATTTAGCATGGAAAGCGGTAACAAGACCAGGGTGAGTAGCAGATGGAACGTTTGGTTCAATCCGTACGCAGACATTGGCAACCTTGCCTAGACGTTCTGCAATTTCATTAATTACTTCTAGTTCATAGAAGCTATCGACGTTGATTAGATATAGATCATTGGCAATCGCAAATTCCAAGTCTTCTGGTTTCTTAACAACACCATTGAAAACAATTTGGTCACCGCTAAAACCAATTTCTAAACATTTACGTACTTCGAACATAGAGTTAGCTTCTGCACAGATACCAGTATTTTTTACTGCACGTAATACTTGCATTACGGAACAAGCTTTTGAAGCATAGAAAATTTTTGTGTTAGGATGAATGCTGAATGCGTTTTTAATTTCATCAATATTACGGATGATTTCTTTTTCGGAGTAGACATAAACTGGTGTAGGATATTTTTTAGTAATCTCCGTTACGTCCACACCTTCGAATGCGAGGTGGCCGTTTACTAAAGAAAAGCGACGGTCATTTAGAACTTTTTTGCGACTTCCTTCAAATGTTTCTACTAATACTTCACGTTTTTTTGTATCAGTCATCTTAGAAAATTCCTCCTCCGTCCAAATTGGAAACATCACAAACCTCGCTTGGATCCACAGGAGGTTCGTTTGTTTCACTTATATTAATAAGCAATTATCGTGCCAACTTTCACAAGTGCATAATTTTCTTTTTTTCATGTAAAACCGCTTGCTTTTCTTCAAACACATACGATTTTTCTAAAAATAATAAAAAAACGCCCAAAATTGGTTGACCAATTTTCAGCGGTCGACTAATTTTAGGCGTTATTTTAGTTAATGAATCGATATGACTAGAACCAGCTGCTTACCGTATCAACGATTGCATGAAAAATTCCTACAAAGAAACCGATAATCGCACGAAATACGAGGCGAATCCAGCTCGCCTTCTCAACATCTTCTTGAGCAATTAAATCAGTAGTAAGTGATGGTTGGTTTGATTGAGATAGATACTCTCCGCCATCCTGCAATTGAATGGATAGAGTACCAACTACATCTCCCTTTTTAATGGGAGCAACTAAATGATCTTGATCATACTCTACCGTCACTTCATAGGCCAAATCTTCACCTTTTGGCACAACCATCCGAATTGCATCTGCTGTCTTTACGGACACTTCCTTCTCTTTTCCTTTTTTAACTTTAGCCGTTACATCATTCTCTTCTGTTCCCCATTTGCTTGCACCCTGTGGAACAATCTCTTTCATCTCAAAGTTTTGAAAGCCAAAATCTAATAAGCGTCGAGATTCATTAAAACGGACATCTTCCGTTTCAGCTCGCATCACTACAGCGATCAAACGCATGCCATCTCGTTGTGCTGTAGAAGTGAGACAGTATTTTGCAGCATCTGTAGAGCCTGTTTTCAAGCCATCCGCACCAGGATATTGAAATGGTGAGCCTTCTACAACAAGCTTATTCCAATTGGTATGCTGTGCAGGACGAGTGGCTCCCATGGGATCTGGTGGAAATGTAATGCTTGAAAGCGATGTAAACTGTGTAATCTCTGGAAAGTCTTGCAGCAAACGTTGCGCCAGTATTGCAGCATCCCGTGCTGACATGTAATGCATATCAGAACCCATACCTTCTGGTGCGTATTCTCCCATCTCTTCAGGAGGATAACCGCTTGCATTTAAGAAGTGGGTATTATTCATTCCAAATTCCTTTGCCTTTTCATTCATCATCTTCACAAAATTAGGTTCACTGCCAGCAATCTGCTCTGCTAAAGCAACAGTGGCATCATTAGCTGAAGCGACTGCCATCCCTTCAAACAGTTCACGAACTGTCCGCTCTTCATTTAAGTTTAACATGACTCGAGAGCCGCGTTGAGCCATAAAATACGCATATTCACTTGCCTTAACCTTGGTCTCCCACGTAAGCTTACCTTGTTTAATCTGATCCAAAACAAGATACTCTGTCATCATCTTCGTCATACTGGCAGGCGGTAGAGGCGTATTCTCATTTTTCTTATATAATACCTTACCAGTAGAAGCTTCAAGTAATATTGCTGAGTCAACTCCAATATCAAAGGATGGTGTTGCTGCATAGACCATGTGAGAATGAGTTGGAATGAAGCTGAAAATCATCAAGAAACTAACCATTAACAGAATTACTGTTTTCTTATAAAACTGCATTGGTTTACACTCCTCTATCTTTCTACGTTAAGCAACAATCACCTTACATTATAAATAAAATGAAGCAAAATAGACAGAGAGAACTCTCTGTCTATTCAACGCATATAAGGAAAAAATGTTTCACAACACCATTAGGAAATTGTATAGTTAGGAGCTTCCTTCGTTATTTGAACATCATGGGGATGACTCTCTTTTAAGCCAGCACCAGTGATACGAACAAATTGGCCTTCATTTTGTAAGGTAACAATATCCTTTGCACCGCAATAGCCCATACCTGCACGAAGACCACCAACAAGTTGAAAAATTGTATCGGAAAGTGGTCCACGGTATGGAAGACGTCCCTCAATACCCTCAGGTACCAATTTCTTGGCATCTTCTTGAAAATAGCGGTCCTTACTACCAGCTTTCATGGCACCTAATGAACCCATGCCGCGATAGACCTTATAACGGCGACCTTGGTATAGCTCCATTTCACCTGGACTTTCGCTTGTTCCTGCAAGCAGACTGCCTAACATGACAACAGAAGCACCTGCTGCAATAGCCTTAGTAATATCACCAGAATACTTGATACCACCGTCTGCAATAACTGGAACGCCGTATTTTCTTGCCTCTTTCGCACAATCATAGATTGCTGTAATTTGCGGAACACCGATACCTGCAACAACTCGTGTGGTACAAATGGAACCAGGTCCAATACCAACTTTGACAACGGAGGCACCTGCAAGGATTAGATCCCGTGTAGCTTCAGCAGTAGCCACATTGCCAGCAATGATTACTAAATCAGGATAATTCTTTCGTACATCCCTTACTTTATCGAGAACTCCTTTTGAATGACCATGGGCAGTATCGATAACAAGGGCATCAATACCTGCTTCCACCAATGCAGCAATCCGTTCATCTGAATCGCTGGCGATACCAACAGCTCCTGCGACAAGAAGTCTTCCTTGAGTATCCTTTGCTGCATTAGGGAATTGAATCGCTTTTTCAATATCCTTAATGGTAATTAGGCCTTTTAGATGATTATTCTCATCAACAAGCGGTAGTTTTTCAATTTTGTGCTGTTGTAAAATCACTTGAGCTTCTTCAAGAGTAGTTCCTACTGGTGCAGTTACCAGATTCTCCTTCGTCATTACCTCCTGAATAAGCTGATCATAATCCCGAACAAAGCGAAGATCACGGTTGGTAATAATCCCAACTAATTTATTTTCATGATCAACAACAGGCACTCCTGATATGCGATATTTACCCATTAATTCCTCTGCATCCATCACCTTATGATCAGGGGTTAAATAGAATGGATTTGTGATGACACCACTTTCTGAGCGCTTTACCTTATCCACCTCTTCAGCTTGCTGTTGGATAGTCATGTTTTTATGAATGACGCCAATTCCACCTTGCCTTGCCATAGCGATGGCCATCTCTGCTTCAGTTACAGTATCCATGCCTGCACTCATGATCGGAATATTCAGCTTCACCTTCTGTGTAAGTGAAGTTGCTATATCTACTTCCTTAGGTAATACCTCTGATTTAGCTGGAACTAGCAAAACGTCATCAAAGGTCAAGCCTTCTTTGACAAATTTATCTTCCCGCATGAACTTGATACCCCTTTCCTGATTTCTGTAATATTGATGGCTCGGTGCTTTTTAAAATTAAAGATTAGTTTATCAAATGGCGCCCATTCTTTCAAGATTTATGACGAAATGTTCGTCAATTTTTTGATGCTTAGTGACTTACTCCTCGTATAAAGAAAGAAACCATTCCGTTTTTTAGGAATGGCTCCTGTTCTTTGATGTTATGTATTAAAAATCAAAACTGCCTGGCAACGACCTACTCTCCCAGGACCCTGCGGTCCAAGTACCCTCGGCGTGAGAAGGCTTAACGGTCGTGTTCGGGATGGGAACGCGTGTGACCCTTCTGCAATCATCACCAGACAGC
>NZ_CVPE01000001.1 GCF_001049895.1 Rubeoparvulum massiliense | reverse complement strand
CGAGACAAAGGAATTGATATAAGCTGTCTGGTGATGATTGCAGAAGGGTCACACGCGTTCCCATCCCGAACACGACCGTTAAGCCTTCTCACGCCGAGGGTACTTGGACCGCAGGGTCCTGGGAGAGCAGGTCGTTGCCAGGCAGTTACATTCCACCATAGCTCAGTTGGTAGAGCAATCGGCTGTTAACCGATCGGTCGTAGGTTCGAGTCCTACTGGTGGAGCCATTGTGGCGGCGTAGCTCAGCTGGCTAGAGCGTACGGTTCATACCCGTGAGGTCGTGGGTTCGATTCCCTCCGCCGCTACCAATTCAATTATACATCGCGGGGTGGAGCAGTCCGGTAGCTCGTCGGGCTCATAACCCGAAGGTCGTAGGTTCAAATCCTACCCCCGCAACCAATCAAAAACTCGCGAAAACTATAATGTGTTTTATGTCGCTTCAAGGTTTCTAGGTATAGATACGGAGGAGTACCCAAGTCCGGTTGAAGGGGTCGGTCTTGAAAACCGAGAGGCGGGTCAAACCGCGCGGGGGTTCGAATCCCTCCTCCTCCGCCATAAAAATAAATAAGGCCCGTTGGTCAAGCGGTTAAGACACCGCCCTTTCACGGCGGTAACAGGGGTTCGAATCCCCTACGGGTCACCAATATGGACGATTAGCTCAGCTGGGAGAGCATCTGCCTTACAAGCAGAGGGTCGGCGGTTCGAACCCGTCATCGTCCACCATTTTGGAGCTGTGGTGAAGCTGGAGTTCACGCCGGTCTGTCACACCGGAGGTCGCGGGTTCGAGTCCCGTCAGCTCCGCCATTTTTCTCTTTAAAAACAGATTAATAAGTTAATAGAGTTGGTTCGGTAGCTCAGTCGGTAGAGCAGAGGACTGAAAATCCTCGTGTCGGCGGTTCGATTCCGTCCCGAACCACCACTTTCAACACAAATTAATGAAGCCGGTGTAGCTCAATTGGTAGAGCAACTGACTTGTAATCAGTAGGTTGGGGGTTCAATTCCTCTCGCCGGCACCATTACTTTGGAGGGATACCAAAGTGGCCAACTGGGGCGGACTGTAAATCCGCTGGCTTTGCCTTCGTAGGTTCGAATCCTACTCCCTCCACCACTATGTTATGAGCCATTAGCTCAGTTGGTAGAGCACCTGACTTTTAATCAGGGTGTCACAGGTTCAAATCCTGTATGGCTCACCATTGTCTCACCTGCGGGTGTGGCGGAATTGGCAGACGCACTAGAATCAGGGTCTAGCGCCTTACGGCGTGGGGGTTCAAGTCCCTTCACCCGCACCATTTCATGGTTTATGAAGTTTCTAGTCGACATGCGGAAGTAGCTCAGCTGGTAGAGCACAACCTTGCCAAGGTTGGGGTCGCGGGTTCGAGTCCCGTTTTCCGCTCCATATGATGCCGGGGTGGCGGAACTGGCAGACGCACAGGACTTAAAATCCTGCGGTAGGAGACTACCGTACCGGTTCGATTCCGGTCCTCGGCACCACATTTTTATTGCGGTCGGGAAGTGGCTCAGTTTGGTAGAGCACCTGGTTTGGGACCAGGGGGTCGCAGGTTCAAATCCTGTCTTCCCGACCATATAAATTATGGGCCCATAGCTCAGCTGGTTAGAGCGCACGCCTGATAAGCGTGAGGTCGGTGGTTCGAGTCCACTTGGGCCCACCATCACTTCATCTCTTTATGAAGTGTTTTTTATTACCTGCTTAATTTTCTTGTGTTCGAAGATTGGGTTGTGTTATGATTGATTCAATCAAATATGTTCACAAATTTGCCGTGCTAGACGGGGAGGTAGCGGTGCCCTGTACCCGCAATCCGCTATAGCGGGGTTGAATTCCTGCTTGAGGTATATCTTATGCGAGGTCTGGCTTGTGTAAGTAGTGTTGACAATTGGGTCCTACGCAACGAGAACCCATGAACCCGGTCAGGTCCGGAAGGAAGCAGCCGTAAGTGGACCCTCTCGTGTGCCGTAGGGTAGCCTGGTTCGAGCTAACTGCATAGGTAACGCTCGGGTGTGGTATATCGATGGCAGGTGCACGGTAATTACAATATAAAATTTAAACACATCATTTTTGATGTGTTTTTTATTTTGGGGAATATTTGGCGTTGTGAATATTGCTATAGTATAATAATGAGGATCAACTATCCCAATTGGAGTGTTTTGCATGGCATATAAGGCTCTATATCGAGTTTGGCGTCCTCAAAAATTTTCAGATGTATTCGGACAGGAGCATGTTGTACATACATTACAAAATGCTTGTCGAGAAAATCGTATTGCCCATGCGTATTTGTTAAGCGGACCTAGGGGTACAGGCAAAACCACAGTAGCTAAACTCTTGGCAAAGGTAGTTAACTGCGCTACATGGCCAACGGATGAACCATGTAATGAATGTGAAGCCTGTGTTGGGATTACAAATGGGAATATCGTGGATGTAATCGAAATAGATGCTGCATCAAACCGGGGAATCGAAGAGATTCGGAATATTCGTGAACAGGTGAAGTACGCTCCAACACAAGTACGAAAAAAAGTCTACATCATTGATGAAGTCCATATGTTAACAACAGAAGCATTTAATGCTCTATTGAAAACCTTGGAGGAGCCACCTCCACATGTCCTCTTTATTCTTGCAACCACAGAACCACATAAGCTTCCGATGACGATTATTTCTAGGTGCCAACGCTTCGATTTTCATCGTATTCGCCAAGAAGAGATGGTAAAACGAATGCGTCAAATATGTAAAGAGGAAGAGATTAAGATTACACCAGCAGCACTCTCCTTTGTTGCAAAGGTTGCTGCTGGAGGTATGCGTGATGCACTAAGCTTACTAGATCAAGCTTCTTCTATACATCAAAAGGAAGTTGATCTCGATCAAATCCTTGAAATTACAGGGGCCATTCCGTCTTTAACCATCTCAGAAATGGCAGAAGCTGCATTGCGAGGAGATGCAAAACTTTTACTAGAACGCATTGATCAATTAATGAATGAAGGAAAAGATGCTGAACAGCTATTAAAGGATACGTTACAATACTATCGTGATATGATGATTTATAATATGGCTCCAGGGTTAGAGGAAATCAAAGAGCGTGTTGAACAAGATTCTAAGTTTCCAGAGGTAGCAAGGCAATATCAGACTACGTCATTACATCGAATTATTGAAGGGCTTAATTCAATATTGTACAGCATGAAGTGGACTCAGCACCCGCAAATCCTGTTGGAAATGGCGTATCTTAAAATTGTTGATCAGGAATCAGGAATTAATGTTAGTGAGGATACAACGTCAGCAATTGCCGAATTGACTAGTCGACTGGAGGCATTGGAAAAAAGAATTGATCAGATGACTCAACAAGTAGTCAATCCAAAAGAACGTACACTTTCTGTGGTACGTGAAGCAAAGAAGCAAGCAACTAAGGTACACCAACATACAGCAGGTGGAGATTTACGATCAATATCATTGATTCAACATTTCCTACAACGTTATCAGCCAGAACAAACCGAAGAGATGATTCAGCAATGGGATCGTGTCCTGCTTGCCATTAAGGAAAGACGTGTTCAAGCGCATGCATGGTTAATGAATAGCGAGATCGTAGCACTTACTGATCAAGAGATCCTGTTAGCCTTTAAGAATGAAATTCATCGGGTGACAACAGAAACTAAGCATAAGGATTTGATAGAGGAAACCATCAATGAAGTACTTGGTATACCCTATCAGATTCGCACCGTGATGAAGGAAGAATGGGATCGTGCGAAAGAGAACCATGTACCTAGTTCAACTGACGAAGCTATCCATACTAAAGAGGCTAAGCAGGAGGCATCGTCATCACCATTGCTTCAGCAAATCATTAAAATGGTTGGAAATGATGTTATACAGACAAAACCTTAGGAGGAATTTCAAATGAAAAATATGAATCAGATGTTAAAGCAAGTAAAAAAAATGCAAGCACAGATGGAAAAGGCGCAAGAGGAGTTAAAGAATAAGACGGTTGAGGCCTCAGCTGGTGGCGGAATGGTTAAGATTGTTATGAATGGCCATAAGGAGATCCAATCTATAGAAATTGCTCCCGAAGCAGTGGATCCAGAGGATGTTGAGATGCTACAGGATTTAATCTTGGCTGCATTCAATGAGGCAATGAAACAGGCAGATGAATTAGCACAAAATGATCTCGGAAAATATGCCGGAAACTTTAATATTCCAGGACTGTTTTAATCCATGTTCTATCCCAAGGATATATCAAATCTAATTGATGGTTTTATGAAATTGCCTGGCATTGGGCCTAAAACAGCCACTAGATTAGCCTTTTTTGTTCTAAATATGAGAGAAGACGATGTTTTAGAGATCGCGAAATCATTAGTCAATGTAAAACGTAATCTTCATTACTGTTCCATATGCTGCAATATTACAGATGTAGATCCATGCCATATCTGCAGTGACCCAAAACGTGATCAAACTACAATTTGTGTAGTTCAGGATCCGAAAGACGTGGTGGCAATGGAAAAAACAAGGGAATACCATGGCTTATATCATGTCTTGCATGGTGCAATATCACCAATGGATGGACTTGGCCCCGAGGATATCCGTATTCCTGAATTACTAAAACGTCTAGAGGCGCCTGAGGTCAAGGAGTTAATTATGGCGACGAACCCCACAATTGAAGGAGAAGCTACCGCCATGTATATTCATCGGTTGGTTAAGCCATTCTCACTTAGCGTTACACGGATTGCTCATGGGTTACCAGTAGGTGGGGACCTAGAATATGCGGATGAGGTAACATTAAGCAAAGCATTGGAAGGCCGAAGAGAACTATAACAACACAGAAAAGAACTCTACATACGGTAGAGTTCTTTCTTATTTTCATCGCTGTTATCATGAAAACTTGTTTGGAAATTGGCTGACGATACCTTCTGCTAATACATCAGCCATTTCTAGAGCTTGCTTCTCAATTTCATCGTAGGTAGCGATATCAGCCTCATAATTCTTTTTAAGTATTTTAACTGCTTCAGATTTGGTCAAGTCAAGGTGTCTGTGGAGCATTTTTTTTCATCATAGTAAGGCTTTAGTGCTTTTTTAAAATCTAGTGGATTTCTAAGGAGTCGTTTAGTCACAAAATCTACATCTGGTAATCCAGCGATAATACTTATGATGGTCATCCTAGTCCAAGCAATATGTTGCTCCCACAGCATACGAAGATGATTAAGATCGATTCCTGGATTAAGTGTACTGATCGCTTTAACTGTAGTATGGTACCTGCTAGCTAGTAACCATGTAGAGTCATAGGGTTGAACCGTATGGAATAACATACCTTTCGAGGATTCATACAATTTTCTCACCACACAATAAATATTTTTAGATTATTATATTGGATGTGGTTCAGAAGGTGCCTTGTATATTTCTTGTGAGCACCAAAGTAATGTGCTTTCCAGCATTCTATTTACTTAAGGATTTTTCTATCTCAATATCCGAAAAGTGTAAACATAAAGGCGTATCAACCGCATACGATATAAAAAGACAATCATGGGATGAGGGGATGGCTTGGATGATGCGATGGTTACCGTGGACAGAAAAAAGGCGTCAGCAGCTATTTGAACGAAGGATTCTTTTTCAATATCAATTACTCCAAAACGAATGGAAAACCTTGCTGTATCAGATTGAGCAAGAAGGACCTGAGAACGATGAACTATGGGAGCGTTACCAAGTTGCAGAAGAAGAGTATTGCGAAATAATTCGCTACTTCAAACGATTAAATTCTCAGCATGGGAAAAGAATTTCCTGAGTGATGCTGCATATCATGTATATTTCTAAATCAAGTTTTCAGTGGGAGGGTGAGTACTATTTCGAGTATTGATTGGAGACAAATGAGTCGATACCTAAATTATCTCACTTTCTCTATACTTACATTATTTTTGGTCAATGCTATAGGAGACACTTTTAACTTTTCTATCGGTATCAACATTATTACTGTTTTATTGCTTACTTTGCTTCGCCTTCCAGGACTACTCTTATTAATCACTTTACGCTTACTCTTGCTCTAGACTCCACACCTTGGAGTCTTTGGAAACTTTATTTTTTAAATTTAGTATTGCAATCGAAAGCACATCTGTGTTAATATAGTTTTTGTCGCCGCGATAAACGGCAACACAAGAACATCGGCTACAATCGCAACATCCTGTTGCAACGCCGATAAAAACTACAGAGCATTACCAACAGGTTTTTATGCTCTGTGAGCAATATATCATTTC